>NZ_JAXHCD010000002.1:0-39678 GCF_042466345.1 Jannaschia sp. R86511 | reverse complement strand
GCCGCGACACGGCGGACACGCTGTGACCCGCAGGGAACTGCCCACCCAGGTCCTGCCAGCCGGACCAGCCGTACTGCCGCCAGTCGTGCCATGCCTGGTCGACGACCGCACCGAGCCGCTTGCCCCCGGCGTACACGTAGGTGGTGTCGTCACCGACGGGCCACGGACCCTCGTACTCTCGGCCCGACGCGACCCCACCGACGACCCACTCCCCGTTGCGGGTGGAGAACAACGGTCCACCTGACCAGCCGCGTGTGATCGCGTCGTGGGTCTCGATCTCCTTCGTGCCGTGCTTGTCGTCCTCGACGTCGACCACCTCGACCCACTGGTGCCGCGAGGGCTCCTCCCCGTCCGCGGTAGAGGAGGGGTATCCCACGCTGGTCCAGGTCCGGTCCTGATAGAAGCTGTTCCCGCCCCACGCGACCGCCATCCAGCCCCAGTGCTCACCCAGACGGTCCGCCGGGTCCAGCTCGCAGACCACGAAGTCCCAGCCGCTGACCTCATTCCACCCGCCGGGGTCGTCCCGCGGCCCGGCCTCCACGGTCCGCCCAGTCAAGGCCGACCACAGCTGCGGCCTCCCGCCCGGGGAACCCCGGTGGTAGGCGGGGACGAACTCGTGCTCGTACTCGCTCATCGGGAAGCCCTTGCCGTCCTCGTTCTTCAACACGTGGGTCGCGGTCAGCAGGTGATACGGACCGACCAGCACGCCGCTGCCACCGGGGAACCAGACCGCCGACGCATCACCGCGGCGTCGCACCCGCAGCACGCCGATCGTCGAGTACGGGTACGTCTGCATCTCGGCCCTGGACACGATGTCCCGGACCGCCCGGACAGACAGCTCTCCGGACGCGGCCCGCGCCGCGGTCCTCGCAGCAGCGGCGACGTCCTGCGCCACCGCCATGCCGGCCGGCACGTGACCCGGTCGACCAACGGACAACCGCGCCATGACCTCCGCGAGGTCGGCCCCGTCGAGAACACGCCTTACGGGGACCGGACCCGGCTTAAGCGAGCCCCGTTCTTGAGCCTGCGGCTGGTCGTCTGCTTTTGCGTCATTCTGGGTCGTGCTCATGTCCTGCTCCTTCAATCATTGCCGGTCGGGATAGAGATCAGAGGTGGTCGTGGACACACGGGGGTACCGAGCGGGCCACCGTCGGGCCCCGCAGCGGGTCTCGCACCCAGTGTTCGGGCCGACGATGACCGCTCACTGACCGCGGACGGGGTCTGCACCAGTCAGTCGCCGGTCAGTGATGTTCCTATGGACGTCACGCGGCCACGGTGTGGTCTTGGGTGGGGAGCTCGGGGCTGAGGAGGACGAAGCAATTCTCGCGGGCAATGGCCCGCTTGGGGCAGCGGATGATCACAGGTGCTTGTGCACGCGGTCGACGTCGAACGGGGGCTCGGTGGCTAGGAGCAGGCGGTGTGCGCGGGCGAAGCGGCGCTGCAGCACCACGATCGGGTCCCCGTGGGTGGGGCCGAGCGTCGCTCCGGCGAGGTCTTCCAGGTCGTGCACGACCCTAGCCAGGGCGAACCGGCCCGTCCGGGTGTCAGGCGAGTCAGCGACCATCTCCGCGAGCTGGCCGAGAGCCGGACCGACCTGCGCCCGGGAGGGCGGGAGGCTTGCGGTGGGTAGCGGGTCTTCCATGACGGTGCACGTGGACATGGTCGTGAGGTCCTCACAGGTGGGGGGTGAGCCACGCGGTGGTGGTCGGACGGGCCGCGTCGGGACCGCCCCGCGGTCAGGGGGTGCGGTCGGAGGTCAAGGCGGGCAGCAGGGCGGCGACCTCGGACGGGAGCACCTCGAGCTCCTCGACGGTCGCTCCGGTGTGCTGCTCGTACTTCTCGTACCGCCCCCGCAGCCCTCGCAGTCGGGCGATGGGGGCCAGGGCGGCGAACAGGGGTCGCTGCACCGCCCGGGGCGGGCTGGTGAAGCGGATGGTGTCGTCGAACTCCCGGGACAGCAGGGACGCCTGCAGCAGGCCGGGTCGCCCCGTGGCGTCGGTCCGACCGTCGGCGGCCAGGCCGAACAGGTTGCGGATCATGGCCTCGAACCTGCGGCCCGGATCCACCTCGACGATGACCCAGGCGGTCTCGTCGCCCACGTTCCACCAGTCGTGCGGGGTGCCCGGGGGGACGACGACCCGGGTGCCCGGGGTGGCGCGGCTCTCGACCCCGTCGACCTTCAGGCCCAGGGTGCCCCTGACCACGGTGAAGGCCTCGCGGGCGTGCGGGTGGACGTGCTCGCCGACCACGGCCGCCCCGGGACGGGCGTAGAGGTCGGCGACCAGGGGCGAGGTGTCGGTGGGTGCTCGGCGCACGATCGCGCGCTCACCGGTCACGGGGTTCTCTACGACGGGATAGCTCATAAGTGCTTCCTTCTAGGGGCGTGGGTGACGGACGCGGGCAGAGGTGCTCGCGTCGTGAGGTCGGTGGCCGGCTCCTAGAGGCCGGCGTGTGGGGATGGGGCGTGCGGACGCGTCCCGGCATGTCGCATCGGGGTGCGTCTACTCGCGTCGTACGATCCTCAGGTTGTCCCCCTCAAGGGGGTGTTGAGTACGGTAGCGACGTAGTGAATCCAGTGTCAAGGAGTTTGATGTCCAAGGGCAGGTACACCTCCGCGCTCCGCGCCGAGCAGGCGGCCGAGACACGGCGGCGCGTCCTCGCGGCGGCCGCCGAGCGGTTCGCCGAAGAGGGCTTCGCGCGGACGACCTTGGCCAAGCTCGCCGAGACGGCCGGGGTGTCCGTGGAGACCGTCCAGGCTCAGGGACCCAAGCGGGGCCTGCTGACCGCGGCCGTCCACCAGCTCAGCTTCGGAGGCCCGGACGAGGACTTCTTCTCCGCGCCACAGGCGCGAGCGACCCGGGAGGCCGCGACGGCTGCCGAGTTCTGCCGTCACGGTGCCGAGCTCGTGGCCACCTTCAACGCCCAGACGTTCCGACTGTGGCGGGCCTTCGCCTCAGCGGCCGCTGACGACCCGGCCGTCGAGAGAGACCTGAACGAGCTGTCGCGCATGATCCGCGGACAGAGCCGACGGATCGTGGCGATGCTGGCCGAGCGAGAGTGGCTGCGCCACGACGTCGAGGTCGACGAGCTCGCCGACAGCCTCTGGGTCCTCATCGGCAGCGAGAACTACGACCGGGTCGTCACCCGCCTCGGCTGGACCCACCAGAGCTACATCGCCTGGATGGCCCGCTCACTGGCCGACCTGCTCCTCCGCCGGTAGCGGCTGGGGCGCGACGCATGACCCCTTCGACAGGCGCACCTCAGGGCAGCGCAGGCACCTTGGGCTTTGGTGGGAGCACCGCGATAGCCAGTGACCGTTCCCGGATTCCGACCGGCATGCGGAGACAGCGTGCCAGTGGCCGATGGGCGGCCGTACGGCGCCCGGGTCTGCGGGTGCCTCCGCTGTCAGCAGACGGTGCTTGCTGGGCGCGCAGCGGAGAGCAAGAGTGCCTGGATGGATCTGATGACGGCCGAACGACGTCTGCAGGACGCCCAGCGCGACGGGGACGTGGATGCCCTTGACGCGCTGCTGCACCCTCGAGTCGTGGGGGTCGGACCCGACGGGACCGTCTTCGGCAAGGCGGACGACCTCGCCAGCTACCGCAGCGGGGCCCTGCGGATCACCCGCCTGGTCGAGGAGTCCATCGAGGTCCAGGACGACGGGCAGACGGGCACCACCCGGATCGTCGCCGACGTCCACGCCGTGCAGGACGGCGTGGAGGCGGCCGCCCGACTGCGCTACACCCGGCTGTGGGTCCGTGACCACGGGAGCTGGCGCGTCCTGGCTGCAACGCTGGCCCCGGTCTTGTCGCAGCCCTGAGGACCGCCGCTCTTCGACCCGGGTCGAGTTCGTCGCCCGGCGCGCCGCAGTGCTGTGTCGCTTCACCTCGCGTCCCAGCCCCACGCAACTCCGTCGTCGGCCTGTCGACGCCCGCGACCCTAACCGGCGGGCCCAAGCCGCTGAACCGCGGCTCGTAGTGCCTCCTGGAGCGGGTGCAGGTGGGCGAGCTCGAACCCCACGATGGCGACTGTCTCGTGGTCGGACGCACCGGGGCCCCGCACCTCGGCGCGTCCGTCGTCGTGCCACCGCATGCGCTGGGTCGGTGGGTCCTCGCCGACGAGCACCAGGAACGGACGGTATGGCAGCCCAAGGTTCGCCCGCAGCATGCGCTCGGCCGCGCGGTCCAGGCGCGCAGTGAGCGCGTGCAAATCGAACGGTGGTGGGACACAAGACGCCGTTGTTGACAACCTCCAAGATCGCGTCCCGAGGCGGCGGTCCCACTCGACCCCCGCGCTCCGGCGAGACCAGGCGTGTCTGCTGGGACGGCAGCCACGGCAATCCTTACCCGGCTCTCTCAAGGAGTTGGCGCAGACGTGCGGCTCCCTTGCCGGAGACGCCTTTGGCCATGACGTAGGAAGCCGCCTGCTCCAGCGTCAGTCGTCCGCTCTGGACGTGGCCTACCAGGTGGTTGCGGGCGTGCTGCTTCTCGTGCGGTCCCGTCCAGCCGTTGCTGCCGCCGAAGAACACAACACGGTCGAGATCGGTCGTGACGTCGTCCGGCAGACTGCTCGAGCTGGTTCTGCCGTTCAGCAGGTTGGTGGCTCCCGCAGCGGCCGCCCACTCGGCGAGCGGGAAGCTGACGGTCTCCACAACCGCCAGCGAGGCCCCGCGCGCCAGGTCGAGGGCGAGCTTGAGGGTCCGCTCATCCGGTACATACGCCAACACTGGTCCGCGCTCGAAGTGCTGCTTGCCTTGCGGGGTTGCCTGGCCGCCCAACCCGGCGATCCTATCCAGGCTCGCGATGCCTCTGGCGTTCTGGAAGGTGTTGGTCACCAGAAGTGGCTTGACGCCCTCGACTTCGCTACGCGCCCAGATCCAGTCCGCCGCAAGACCTGCCGCCTCGTCCCACGGACGCTCGGGGTCGTCATCGGGTACCCAAGCGGCAGCCTGCAGGTGAGTCGTGGGATGCAAGTCGATCACCGGGTGGGTCTCCTATCGCAAGTTGCCGCGCGGCCACATAGCGCTGCGTGAACCGCGCCAGGTACCGCTGCCGGTCTCACATTGCACGGCGCAGGACGCGCCGACCTGGCAGTGGCTCGGGCTCCAAGGACACAGCAGCGGTGGCCCTAGTCGGGCCACCGCTGCTGTTGATCAAGAGTTCTCGGGGAGAGCCCGGCGCTTCTCAGGGTTGGCCCGGCCGCGTTCGACGATGGCCTGCAGCTGCGGGTTAGCCAGGTAGCGAGCCTCAAGCTCGCTGAGCACGACCGCCGGTTCCAGGACCACGGTGCCGTCCTCGTGCTCGTGCACCAGGTAGCGACGATGGGCCTTGCCGGGCAAGGTCAGTCGGCTGCGGGAATCGAATTCGATCATGGGCGAACGGGCGGGGGTCAGGGTCGTCATGGTGTCTCCCAAGACGCCGAGGGAGTTCTGTTTCGTCGGTCGGCGTCAGTGTGGTGGTGGGCAGAGGTGGCGTGCCAGCCCCAACAGTACACACACTTACCCCTAGAGGGCAATGCCCCGGTGGGGCGATAGGGTAGAGTCTTGGCGTGACCCTCTTCTTGGACCCTGAAGCCGACGACGTCTACGAGGCGGCGTCGGAACCTGCACTCGACTGGGCTCATCGGGTATTCGGATGGCTGAGGGAGCGCCCGGTCGACCGGCGAGCCAGCGCCCACCTGTTCTCCAACGGGATCTGCGCAGTCCAGGGAGTGGCCGGAGGTGAGGAGCTGCTCATCCTGTGGGAGTTCGATGGCGATGATGTCGTCATCCGCTACTTCGGGCCGAACACCCTTCTTTGACGTTGGCGGTTCTGAGGCCCGACTGAGGGTTGATAGGCCGCAACCGGCGGCGGCGTCTCGCAGGATTCGTATGGCAACCATCCCGGTCCCGTCGACGCCCACCCCTGCGCTCAGGGCCTTGTTCCAGTGCCACCTCGACCAGCGCCCGGGCCCCCAGATGCGACCGGCCCGCCAGGACGTACCTGGTGCCTCCGGTGCGTCAGTGCCGTGTGGGCCTTTGGCGCTAGCGTCCGTTCGTGCTCCTCACCGACCCGGTCGACCTTGCCAGTCGTGAGCTGCTGGTTCTGCTTCACCGCGGCAGTGGCCACGGTTCAGGTCAGTGGCCGGTCTGGCAGTGGGTCCTCAACCAGGCCGCTCAGCAAGGATGGTCCGCCGAGACCGCGCTACGTGGCCTCCCGGAGTGGCAGGACCACTACCGCCCCGTCGCGGGCAGCCCGCGGGGCATCGCCCCGAGACTTGCGGACCGCTTGTCGTTGACGGTGCATGGCCTAACCCAGGTTGAGGACGACCTACTTCTGCCGGCGTTCCTTACTGCCCTCAACGTGGCGACTGAGGCTGCGGTCGACCACGTCACGACCCCTCACGAGGTCCGGCCCTTAGTACTAGACGGGCGCGATCTACTGGCGACAGTGCGAGCACGGTGCGGCTTCCGCGGCACGGAAACTCAACTGCGGGGGCTTCTGGAGCGAGAGCCCGCAACCTGGTCGAGTCACAGCGACGATGGGCGTTCCGACAGCTGGTCCTGGGACATCACCCAACAGAACCTGCTGCGGTTCGTCCAGGTGCGGACCGCGACCGACTACCTCCAGCAACTGGAACTCTTGGTCGGCGTTCCACAACCAGCCGCAGCACCAGGCGCGCCGCTGCCTCCACTGGCCCTGCTGGAGGCGTTGGAGCATCTGGACGCACATTGGCGACTGCGCACCGGGCGCCGGCTGCTTGCGTCACGGCGGTTGGAAGCGGTCGCAGCTTTAGCGCTGCCAGTCACCAGCGCAGCGGAGCTCCAGAGTGCCCACAGCGCCCTGGCCGACCTGCTGGCCGGCCTGGACCCGGACGGCCCCCCGTCGGACCGGCAGGGTGCGCTGAATCAGCTCGAGGCACAGCTTCGCCGGCGGTGTAGCGGACGCTGCCGCGCCAGCGGCCGTTTGCTAGGCGGTAGGTGTGCAGCAGCCGCCCGCGCAGCCACCGGCCCTCGTGCAGCACCTCCACGGCACCATGACTCTCCGCCTGCATGCTCATGGCGGGTGAGTGTCGCTCACCGGGGCGACGGAAGTCGCTGCAGGCGCCGGCCCCGGTAGAACCCTCGCCCGACGTCGACGACCCCGGGCAGTTGCGCGGCGTACTGCCGGGCCAGGCTGCGGGTCGCGGCGGTGCCGTAGACGGTGACGGCCTGCCGGTCGGCCTCGTCCAGCAGCAGCGGCACCAGCGCCTCACGCAGCGCGCGGCCTCGACCGGCTCCCGGTTTGGCGGTGTAGTGCTCGGACACCTGCCACCCGTTGGGATTAGCGACCAGGGCCAGGACCGCGTCCCGGCTCGGGGTGAAGTAGTAGCGGGCGCTCCTGCGTCGCAGGGCCCACCACTGCCCCACCAGCAGCACCGGCAGGGCGGGCCACCACATCAGCGCCAGGAACGCCGAGTACACCCGCGATCCCCCACGGCCCGTGCGGGCCCCGTGCAGGAAGCCTCGTTCGGCCCACCACAGCAGCCGCAGCGTGTCCCCCCTGCTTGGGCCCGGGAACCCTGGCACCTCCGGCGGCCGCGGCACCTCCACCACGCTCATGCCAGCAGTCCTGCGCGGAGCCGTTCGTCCGCGGCCAGCTACGCGTCAAGGGGGCGGCCGGGGGTCAGGGGCTGCTCCCCTCCCCCAAACCGTTGGCCAGCGTTGTACTGCTGTTCCAGCCGGGCGGCTTCCGCTTCGAGGAGGCTCGCGACGAAGTCGGAGAACGATCGGTGTCCCTCGGCGGCTGAGGTGGCGCGGTAGGCGGATCGGACGCGGGCGCGCAGATCACTGGCCACCATGACGTTGATCTGGGCCTTGACCGCCGGCCGCGGCGCGGCCTGGGGCGCCTGCCGTCGCACCTGGGCGCGTGGGGGAACGACGGTCGCCCGTTCCATGTCGATGTCGGTCACCTCAGCGGCGTCACTGCGGACGGGCTGCGGCGATGGTGGTGGTGAGACTCGGTTGCGGGCCAGGAGTCGGCTGGCGTCGGGGTGCACTCCCCCACCGTTGCGGGCCGTGCCGAAGCCTCGGATGGTGCGGTCGGGTGCCTGTTGCTCGCTCATGCGCTGACCTCATCGGCTTGCTGGGCCTCGGCGGCGGTAATGCGGGACACGATCTCTTCGGCCAGGGCGTGGTAGTCCTCGGCGACGCCGCCGGCGGTGCGGGGTGCTCCCCCGGCCCCGCTGGCTTCGCCGCGGCGGATCTGCCACCAAGACGGTCCCTTGCGTGCTTCCTCCTCGAGCTCGTGGACCAGCTGGCCTCGTTCGCGGGCGGCGTGGGCGGTGGCTTCGGAGTGGCGGATGGTGGTGGTGAGGACGACGTCGGCGGCTCCGAGCGCTTCGACTATCCGTTCACGGGCCTCGTGCTTGATGCGGTGAGCGCCGGTGCCGGTGCCGAAGAGGACGACCCCGAGGAGGTCGAGGCCGGGGTTAAGGTCGACGACTGCGTCGAGGCGGCGGGCGACGTCGAGCATGCCTTTGCGTGAGCTGGCGTCGGAGCGAGCCGGGACCAGGGCCCAGCGTGCGGCGGCTGCGGCGGCGTTCTGGAGGGCTTCGATGCCTGGGGGGCAGTCGATGAGGACGAGGTCGTAGTCCCCGGCGATGGGCTCGAGGACGCGGGCCAGGGCGAGACGAGCACCTACCTGGTCCTTGGCGGCCGCAAGGGCGGCTGCGGCGGCGTCGAGGTGGTACCCGCCGACGAAAACGTCGAGGTTGGTACGGACGTCACGCCGCGGGGCAGCTGCTTGCCCGAAAGCGAGGGCGGCAGCGAGGGCCTGGCCCTGGTCGTCGGCCTCCCCCTCGGTGTAGCCGAAGTCCTCGGCGAGGTTGCCCTGCGGGTCCATGTCGACGACGAGCACGCGGAACCCGGAGTTGGCGACGAGGCCGGCGACGTTGGCGGTCACGGACGTCTTGCCCGCGCCGCCCTTGCCGTTGATGACGGCGACGACCCGTCGCAGTGCGGTCCGGTCCATAGCGTTCATACCTTTCCTAGGATTTCTACCGTTCCGCCTATTCGTAGCGTTCATAGAGTTACCAGGACTGCAGGCGCGCCGGGGTCACGTTGTCCATTTTCCTAGTTTCCCTAGTCTTCCTACCCTTCATAGTATTCCTAGCGTTGCAAGTGTTACTAGGTGCCTCACCGGAGTGAGGGCCGGGGGTGTGGGGGCGGAGCCCCTGCGCCCTTCAGTTCGTTTCGGCGCCCCTCGGGGCGTCGGCGCCCAACCGCCGAGGGTGCACGGCGTGCTGGTGACGTTGTTCGTGGTGCGGGTCTCACCGTCGTTCGGGCGAGGCGCAGCCTGACCGCGGGTGGTGGTGGCCGGAGGAGGTGGGGCCTCAAGATGCTTCGAGCGGAGCGAAGCGGAGTACGGGTTCGAAGGATCTTGGGGTGCCTCCGTAGAGCGCAGCGGTGCCGCCGCCGGCCGTGGTGACCTCCGGTCGACCGGGCGACGCTGAGACCCCGGCTGACGGCCCCACACCCGGTGGTTGTGCCCGCATGGGCGCTGTTCACGCGGCAGTGCGTCGGGTTGCTGGTTGCTGGCGGGCGGGGGAGTGGCCCAGCTGCTCGCCGCTGTCGAGAACGGCGCTGGCGGCGGCGCGGCCGGCGCGGTAGTCGGCGCGGCCGTCGGCGCGGCGGGGGTAGGCGCCGTAGACGTTGGTGCCGAGCTCGGGGAGCAGGTCGAGCTGGCCGGTGCCAGCCCGACGGGTGTGGTGGGTGCGTCGGGGGGCGGTCATCCAGGCCCGTTCGGCCTGCCACCAGGCCCAGGAGAGTCGTTCCACCCGGTAGCGGCGGACCCGGTCGCCCAGGCGGCCTGCGACGTCGAGGGCTCGCGCGAGGTCGTCGAGCGCCGCACGAGCATGGTCCGGGTCGGCGTGACGTCGCCGCCACCCGCCTTCCATCTGCACGACCAGGTCGACGACACGTAGCCGCTGCAGAGCGTCCTCGAGGTCCTGCGGTGCCAGCGCCAAGGTCCGTGCGAGCTGGACGGTGGTGGCTAGCTGGTGGGTGGTCCTGGCGTAGATGTTGCCCAGGTGGTGACCAAGCCCTGGTCTGCTGGTGAACACGTCGTGCGCGGCAGCCTGGATGCGGGCGGTCAGGCCAGCGAGCAGGGCAGATCGTTCAGCGGCCCCGGCCCCTGCGGGGCGCGGGTCCGCTTGTGCCCGACGTGTAGGGACATCCCTGTGGATGACGACTGGGGGAGGGGTAGTCCCGGCCACGACGGCCGATGCGGGCGAGGCCCCGGAGGCGGCGCTGGTGCTGCGTGGGGTGGGGGTGAGGGCCCAGTGGGCGCCGTGGGGTCCGTGGGCGGGCAGGGTCTGGGTGATCCAGCCGTCCCGGGCGAGGCGCAGCAGGGCCGTGCGCGCCGTTTCGCGGCCGATGCCGGCTAGGAGGGCCACCCGGCGGTTGTCGGCCTCCAGATCGGCGCACAGCGCCTGCAACGCCAGCACGCACAGCACGTCCAGCACCCGCCGGTCACCCGGGCCGGCGCCGGTGCTCCAGCGGCCCGCGGTGGCATCCGCGCGGGCCTGCACGTCACGGACGTGGGCGGTGATGGCGTCGGCGCGGGCGTCGAATGTCGGGTCGGAGCCGACCTGCCGGGCGGTGGTGGCCACGTGCTGCACGGCCTTGCGCCACTGCCGGCGCAGCACCGCGGCGGGGGAGGACGGCCCGTGCGCGGGCCGGGCCCGACGCTGCCCGCGGTCACGCTCGGAGCGCAGGTGCTCCAGCCCCGGCGCGGTGGCCACCAAAGCGGCGACGTCGTCGTGGCGCCAGCGCGCCGACACCGCACCGATCAGGACCGTCCACAGCACCGCTGAGGCATCCCCCAGGACCGCACCGCCGCCAGCACCGCCGCCAGCGCCGAGCCCAGCATCCAGACCAATGCCGCCCGTGGTGGTCTGGTCGTGGAGGGCGTGCTGGCTGACTGGGGGCAGGGCCCGGCGGGGCCCGGGCAGGTAGAGGTGGCCGTGCTGGTCCACCGGCAACGGCGTCGACGGCGCCAGCGCGGCGGTCGGCTCGACGGCGTCGCCGACCAGCTGCGCCAGGCGAGACACAAGCGCCCGGACCTGCTCTGGCGTCGTTGTGCGCGCGGTCAAGGTGCTCACCTCGCCGTACAGGACGGTGGAGTGCCCGCCGTCGCGGTGCGGCGCCCCGGGAGGCCGGACGCAGCCGGTGACCGGGTTCGTCAGCGGCGCGAGGTCGAGAGTCGGGCAGACGTGGCGGGTGAGGCGGGCGAGGGTGGCGGCGGTGTCGGCGTCGACGGACCCGGCCAGCGCGACCCACACGTGCCGGCCTCCGGACGGCCCGGACTCGCACACCACGTGCGCGATCCCGACCTCCTGCAGCAGGCCCGCAAGGACGCCGGCGTCGCGGTGGGCGGGGGAGGGGTCGGTCTTCGCGTCCAGGTCGAACGCCAGCAGCCGGAACCGCTGGTCGCGGCCCGCGAGGTGCACCGCCCACGGCAGCACCGGGGCGTCCTGGTCCACCCGGTGCTGTCCGGTGTAGGCGTTCAGCACCGTCGAGTCGGCGTCGACCGCCGCCACCCGCACGGTTGCCCTCGGGCTCAGGGCACGCGTGAACGCCCAACCGGCAGCGCGACACGCGCCGTCAGATGCGCCAGGCGCCCTTGCGCCTGGATCTGGATCGGCTACCCTCATGGCAGCACAAAGCCCCTTCTCGTTAAGGGGTCTCCCTCACGGAGACAACATCGGACCAGGTCCAAACTGGTCTCAGATACTTAGACGCAGGGCCCCGTTGGCGCGGGGCCTTCGTCATGTCTAGGGCACTGCCCTAGGCGGATCTGCTGAGCGGCAACTCCTCCTGGTGGGGGTGCGGAGTCTCGGGCCACCACACAGGTCGGCCGGTCTCATCGAGCTGCTCGTGGGCGATGAGCTGCTCCACGTACGCAGCTACGGAAATGCCCAGGGCCGCCGCCGCCTCGTGCGCCTTGGCACGGATGGTCGGGCTGACGCGCGCTTGGAGGATCACGACCGGTTCCTGGCTGGTGCGCTTCGCGCGGCCCTTGATCGCTGACATAAACCGAACCCTTCCACCAGCAGGGATGCATTCCACGGACCCGACAGGCACGGCGTGTCGGGTCCGCCGCCGCCGCACCGGGCGAACACGGTGGCGGGCAGACCCCAGTGCGGGCCTCGTGACGCTCATCGCATGCTGATGTGGATGTGGTCGAAGTGGCCGCCGGTGGCTGCGGTGGGGTCGTAGGTGCCGCCGCCGTTGTAGGGGCGCCAGCCTTCGTCGGCGCGGTCGCTGTGCCAGATCCGGCCGTACCAGATGAGGTAGGCGACGCCGAGGGTGTCGGCGGCGGCTTGGAGCTGGGTGGCCATCTGGTCGCCGGCGGCGCGGTCGGCGCCGGCGGCGTAGGCGCCGAGGCTGCCGTAGGTGATGTCGCAGGCCTTGCCGGTGTTGTGATCGGAGTTCGGGGCCCAGGGCCGGTCGGCCTGGCACGCGACGGGGACGCTGGCGGCGAGGAGTTGGGTGGCGAGCGTGGCGGTGCGGGGGGTGAGGCAGCGGCCACCGGTGGGGTCGGGTGCGGTGCATCCCTCGCCGGGCCAGGTCCCGCCGGAGGCGGGACCGTTGCCGGTGAGCTGGTCCAGGGCGCCGGGGGCGCAGGTGAGGTCGCCGGCCCGGGGGAGGGTGGCGGCGAGTGTGGGGTTGCCGGTGATGGCGGCGACGAGGATGACGGCGTCGTTCCAGAAGCGGGCGTAGTGCTGGGGGTCGGCGTTGCGTTGCACGGCGTGGGCGGCGAGCGTGGGGGAGAGGTTCTGCCAGTCGGGGACCTCGAGGAGGCGGTCGTAGAAGGTCCCGGCGGCCAGCTGGGGGGTCATCCGCTGCTCGTAGGTGCCCCAGGCGCCGTTGTCACGTTGTTGGAAGACGCCACGGGAGTCGGGGCCGACGGCGTCGCCGCGGTCGAGGTTGCGCAGGGTGGACTCGCCGATGCCGGTCATGACGCCGATGGCCTGGGCGCGGGCGTTCAGCCCGCGTTCGGTCGCGGCCGCGATGATCGCCGCGGCGATAGCGACCTGGTCGGCGTCCCAGCCCGGGACCGGCTCGTCGGACCCGCTGGCCGGGGCTGGGCTGGAACCGGGAGGCGCCGCGCCGGCCGGCAGGGTGGCCCCGGTGGGGCCGCAGGCGGCGGCCGTGGCGGTGCCGGCTCCTCCGACGAAGAGCGTGGTGCTAACCAGGCCACCGAAAAGCAGGGCGAGGCTGAGGACGACGGCGACGAGGATCCTCATGTCCGGCTCCTCCGTGGTGCAGTGGCGGTCATGGGCTGGGTGGCGTGGCGCGGTCAACGAGCCAGCGGTCGGTGTCGAGGCGAAGCAGGGTGACGGTCCATGGCCCGGCGTCGGTGGGGACGGTGACCGTGGCGAGGAACTGGGTCGAGGCGGGGTCGAGCTCACCGGGCCCGGTGGGTGGGTCGGTGGGGACGTTGGCGGGGTCGACGTTGTCGTAGATGGTGGTGGCGTCGGGGCTGAGGAAGCCGGCCAGACCGGCCCACCACTGCTCGTAGGGCAGGTCGGTGCGGGTGATGGCGCGGACGAACCCGACGGCGGCGCCGGGTGCGGTGGTGTCGTCGACGTCTAGCGGCTCGGTGCTGGGAACCACCGTCCCGTCCGGTGCCGCCGTTGACAGCGCCGGTGGCGCGCTTGCCGGGTCCTGGCTGGTCTCAGCCCCGGTGCCGCTCGAAGGGTCCTCCGGCCCGGGTGCCCCTGGCGTCGGGCTCGAGGGCGGGTTCTGGCTGAGGCCTGTGGACGGAGTCACGGGTGCTGTCGTGGGGTTCTGCGATGCTGTGACCTCGGGGGTGGCGAGGGGTTCGGTGGAGTCGGTCGCCGAGCAGCCGGTGAGGGTGACCAGGAGCACGAGGGCGCTTATGACGCCGACGGGGTTGACGGGCAGGAGGTGACGGGGGATGGCGGTCACGGTTTCAGCGGGGCGTCTTGCGTGTCTGAACCCGGACTGGGCGGGGGTTGAGGGGCATGAAGTCCTCGCCGCGGGCGATCTGGTCGCGGATGGTGGGCCAGTGCAGCCGGTAGGTCTGACCCGTACGGGCGGTGGCGGGGAAGGCACCAGCGGCGACGAGGCGGCTGGCGGTGCCGTGAGCGATGTCGAGCCGCTCGGCGAGCTCACGTACGCCGATGATTTCGGGCTCGCCGGGCGGGGCGGGTGGGGCGGCGAGGGCGGCGATGTCGACGTCCGGTCCGTAGAGCCGTTCGGCGACGGCTGGTCCCCACAGCCGCCACAGCTTGCCGATCCGGGCGGCCGGGACGGTGCCGGCGCGGACCCATCGGCTGGCGGTGACGTGGCTGACGCCGAGCGCCACGGCGAGGGTGTCGAGGGTGTGCAGGCCGGGGTACACGGGTGGTCGCCTTCCGCAGGTCGCAGCAGTGACCGCGGAGTCTGCCAGCCCTTCAACCACATCTCGCTTCACCTCCACCCGCAGTAAGCGTTCCCAGATCAAGGCATGGTGTCATACGATCAGTAAGGGACGGAAGACGACAAACCGGGGGCCGGGGGACTGGCTCGGAGCAGGGGAGCAGCGGATGACGCAGGGACCGCAGACGGGCTTGTTCGCCGGGGCGGCGCGCAGCGCCACCTACGACGAGGCGCCCGAGGAAGCGATGACGGCACCGGTAACGGAGGGGGAACCCGGCTGGGCGCCAAAGGCGCACGGCATGACTGTCGGGGGTCCGCCGCCGGCCGCAACGGACGGCGTCGGCGCGGCTGACGTCGGGCGGCAGGACGTGCCGAACGCCGGAGGACCCACCCCCGACGGTCAGACCGCTGCGAGGCAGACGCTGGTGGTGCGGAGCAGTCGGCACGCGGTGTCCCGGGCCCCGGCGGCTCGTCCGGTGGCGACGTGGGGGTGGCGGGGCAGGGTGCGGGCCTGGAGCGGGGGGACGGTGAAGCTGGCCCCGGCGGCCGGGGAGGCCCGCTACCACGAGGACGTCCGGCTGATCCGGCAGACGACGTGGACCCGCCCGCAGGGCGTGGTGGTCGCCAACCCGAAGGGTGGCAGCGGGAAGACGCCGACGTCGTTGCTGCTCGCTGGGGTGTTGGGCGACATCCGGGGTGGGTACGTCGCGGCGTGGGAGGCCAGCGAGGCCCCCGGGACCCTGGCCGCCCGCGCGGAGGGCCAGCCCACCCGAGGGCTGGCGGAGCTCCTCGAACGGGCGGAGCGCATCACCTCGGCGGGGGAGCTGGGCGGGTTCACCGCCCCGCAGACCTCCCACGCCGACGTCGTCGGCTCGGCCGGCGCGCGAGCCCTGCTCGAGGCGGCCGACGTGGAGGCGGTCAGGGCCGTGCTGGACACCTACTACCGCATCACCGTGGCCGACACCGGCAACAACCCGCAGTCGGCGGTCTTCGCGCAGCTGGTGCGCTCCAGCGACGTTTTCGTCATCCCGACCACCGTGCACCCGGACGCCGTCGACGGTGTCCTCGCCCTGGCCGCCGAGCTGGACCGCAGCGAGCACGGCCGGCGGCTGCTCACGCAGGCCGTCGTCGTCGTCACCCACACCGGAGCCCCCGAACCGACCGGGGTTCTCGAGGAGCTCGCGGAGCAGCTCACCGGACTCGGTGTCGCCGAGACCGTCGACGTGCCCCACGACCCGGCGATCGCCGCCGGCGGGGAGATCACCCTGGCCCACCTCAGCGAGCACTCCCGACGGCAGTGGGTCCGCGTCGCGGCCGCGGTCGTGACCTCCCTGCAAGCCGCGAACACCTGACCAGCCAGACGCGGCTGGCGCGCGGCTGGCCGCGGCTGCTGCTCCCGTAACGACGGCACTACGGCATCACGGCAACGCACGCCCCGGACCTACGAGAGGACTGACCGATGGACGGATTGACTGCACTGCTGGTGAGGGCTGGCGGCTCTGGCGACGGCGGGATGGAGAACCCGCTGGACGGGGTGACCCCAACGTTCGCGTGGGGCACCGCCGGGGATCGGGTCATGACGGTGTTCGCGGTGTTCTGGGGGATGCTGATCGTCCTCGCGATCGCGTTCCTGGCCACGAGCCTGGTGAAGATGGCCCACTCCCGCGGCTCGCACGCAGGCCAATACGCCGACGCCCGCGAGAAGGTGGTCTGGTCCGGTATCGGGCTCGGCGGCCTGATCGGCCTCCCGATCATCGTGGCGTTCCTGATCTGGCTGTTCGGTTGATGGGCGCCGAGCAGCCCACCGCCCGCCCGCCTGAGGGCCGGCGCTGGCCGGTGGTCGTCCTCGCCGTCGCGGTGGTGGTGCTGCTCGGCGTCACGCTCGGCCTCCTGCTGAACCGGCAGCCCTCCACCGACGTGACCCAGCCCCCGGCACCCCCACCGACGCTGGGCACCCCGGACACCAGCCAGGACGACGCAACTGTCACAGGCGTCGCGCGGGCCGACGGCTGCCTCGGCGGCGACGACGACCTCAACCAGGCCCTGCTCACCGCCCAGGAACAGGCGCCCATCAGCGAGACCGGCGCCGCCGCCTTCGCCGCAACTTGGGTCCGTTGGGGCAACAAGTTGCCCCGCCCTGAGGGTGAGGCGGCGCTGCTAGAAGAAGTGCTCGCACCTGGGGCGACCGACGCCGCCCGTGGAGACACCGAGGAACCGGAGGGCGATTTCACGTTGGACGCGAACTTCGCCGGGGGTCGCTACTACGTCGAATCCTTCGATTCGGACCAGGCCGTCGTGACGGTCTTGTCCGGCGGCTCTGGGACGGCGAACGGAGCCACCAGTGCCCCGGTCGAGCTCTGGGGCACGTACACGCTGACTAGCGTCAACGGTCGCTGGCACGTTCAGGACGCGACAGCTGCGCGGAGCGTCGAAGACATTCGTTCTCTCGGTGTCCTGTACGTGGGCGGCTGCTGAGATGGCCGGCGCAGTGACCGAGGCCGTTTGCGAGGTGGCTCCCAGGTCTCCTGGCTGCGCCATTGGGCGGGGAGCGGAGGCGGTGGGGACGGCGATCGAGTTCGGGTCGGACCCGCTCGGTTACATCGCGGATGCGTTGCGGGGGTCGGTGCAGGGCCTGGTGTCGGTGGTGCTGCCGGCGTTGAGCCAGTACACGTTGCCGGACTTCAGCGCGGACTGGTTCCTGCGGATCTACGCGTTCTCCTACGGGCTGGCGGTGCTGCTGTTCGTATGCGTGCTCGCGTGGGAGCTGCTGAAGCTGACCCGCGGGACGATCGCGGGGGACGACTTCATCGAGACAATGCTGCAGTGGACGCCGGCGTTCTTCCTCGGGGCCACATTCGGGCCGGCGGTGATGGCCGCGCTGACGGGTGTGTTCTCGGCGCTGGGTGAGCTGGTGTTCGGGGTATCAGTGACCTCGGGCACCGAAACGGTGATCGCGCAGCTGGACGAGTCGGTCGGCCAGGGCGACGTGGCCGGGATCGCGGGCGGCGCGATCATGGCAATCGTCGTGTACGTCCTGCTGTTCTGCGGGGTGCTCGGCGCGCTGCTGATCATGATCGTGCAAGGCGTAGCCCTGTACTGCGCGGGGGCGCTGTTCCCGCTGGGGTGGGCGTGGGTGGCCAGTCAGCACCGGCGTGGCTTCGGGACCCGGCTCCCGATGGTGATCGTGGGCATCCTCGCCTCGCACGCGCTGCTCTTCCTCATGCTGGGGGTGGCGTTCCAGCTCGCGGGCGGGCTGGCCACAAACTTCGACGACCCGGGCCTGCAGATCCTGGTGAACCTGTTCACCGCGGCCATGGCCATGATCCTGGCGGGCCTGTCCCCGCTGCTGCTGCTGAAGTTCGCGCCCGTGCTGCCGATGGGGTCCGGTCCCACGTCGAGTGCACGGTTGATGCCGTCGCCGCGGGTGCCGGAGGGCTCGCCCCAGGACTCCGAGCTTGCTCGTGCCGCCCGGTCGACGCCGGATTCGTCCTCGGGCGGCGGATCGTCGGGCTCGTCTGATGGTGCCGGCGCGGGTGACCGCGGTGCCGGCAGCAGCGCTGGTGGCAGGAGCAGGGGGCCGGGGCGGTTGGAGCAAGCGGCGCGGGCGTCGCAGCAGGCCGGGTCAGGGCCCGGCGGCAGCCCGGGCGGCGGGACTGCTGGCGGTGGGAAGGTCCCGGCCGGTGCGGGCGCAGGTAGCTCGGCAGGCAGTTCGCGGGCGGCCTCGGCGGCCGGTGGTAGCGGTGCGGGGGCAGGTGTGGGTGCTGGGGCAGGGGCCGCGGCTGGTGCCGGGGCCGGCACTGGGGCTGGTGCTGGGGCGGGTGCGGGAGCGGCGGCTGGTGGGACGGCCGCGGCTGCGGCCGGTGCCGGGGCGACGTCGACGGGCGTGGGCGCGGCGGTGGGCATCCCGCTGATGGCGGTAGGGCTCGCCGCGGCCGCGGCCGCGAAGACAGAGGAGTTCGTGGAGCAGCACGCGCAGGACGCGCCGGAGGCGATGCGTTTCGGTGAGCGCGACTCACACGTCACGGACGGGACGGACGGGAGTGGTGGCCGGTGAGGACGTCGTTCCTGGGTGGGGAGACCCACAGCCGGGGCCTGCTGGGGGTCCGCGGTAACCGCCTCCGGACCGGGGCGCTGACGGTGCTGGTGGTGGTGTGCGCGCTGCTGGGTGTGGCTGGGCACCAGTGGGCGATGGTGATTGGTCTGGCGGTGGGCAGCCTCGTGATCGTGGTCCTTACGCTGGATTCGCCGGGCGGCACGGTGCTGGAGCGGTGGCAGGCCCGTCGTCGCTGGCGGTGGCGGCAGCGGCAGAACGTGACCCGGTTCGTGCCCGCGTCCAGCGTCGACGCGGACGAGCTGGCGCGGTTGCAGGGGCTGCGCCGGCGCGAGCGGGTCGCGGCGCACCACCCGGTCCGGGACCTCCCGGACGGGGTGGACGGGCTGGGGTGGCTGCAGGATGGCCGCGGTGTGCCGGGGATCGCGTGGCACGAACCGGCCGGGGAGGACGCCTACCTGACGGTGGTGTTCGCGGTCGACGGGCAGGTGAAGGGCATCGAGTCCAACACCGCGCTGGACGCCAACGCGCAGCGGTGGGGGCAGCTGCTGGCCAAGTTCGGTGGGGAGGACCGGCTCGTGGGTCGGGTGCAGACGATCACGCGGGTGCTGCCGGTCGACGCAGCCCGCCACGAGCGGTGGGTGATGCAGAACATCGACCCGGACGCCCACCCGGCGTTGACGGCGTCCTACGACGCGCTGATCCGGCGGATCGAGGCCGGGGCGCTGGTGTCCCGGCATTTCGTGGTCGCCCGGTGGCCGTTGACGGACTGGTTCAAGGCCCAGGCCGGCCTGCACGGGCCCGGGCAGGCCGGCTGGCGGGCCCTCATGGCCGCTGAGGTCGACGGGTTCACCCGCGCCCTGCGCGCGGCGCACTTCGGTCAGGTCGCTGCGCTGAGCGCGGCGCAGGTGGCCGCGGTGACCCGGAACCAGCAGCACCCCGGGTTCATGATCGACCAGGCCGGTGACGTGTCGCCGGCCACGTGCTGGCTGGCCAGTGAGGACGAGTGGTCCGCGACCCGGGTGACCGCCGCCGGGTTCGGTCACGCCGGGTTCGGTCAGGCCGGACAGATGGGGGTGGTGGCGGGGGAGGAGGTGACGTGGTGGCACCGCACGTGCGAGCTGCCGGTGGCCGCGATGCAGCTGGGGGAGCGGACCTCGCTGTGGCTGGCGCCGCTGCTGGCGCACGTCGGCTCGGAGATCGTGCGCTCGGTGTCGCTGCAGGTCGACCTGGTACCGGCGATCGACGCCCGCCGCGCGGCCCGTCAGGACGAGGGCACCGACCGCGGCAACATCCTGCGTGAGCAGCGCAAGGGCAAGATGACCGACGCCGACGCCGAGGTCCGTCTCGAGGCCGCGGCCCGCCGGGTGCGGGACCTGACTGCTGGTGGCGGGCATCACGGGGCGTCGTGGGCCGGGCACGTGACGATCTCGGCCCGCAGCCGTGAGGAGCTGGCGCAGGCGAGCCGCCGGGTGGTGGAGGCGGCCGGGGAGGCGGGCATCGACCGGGTCCGGTGGCTGGACACCCAGCAGGCCGCGGCGCAGGCCTGCACCTGGCCCTTCACGCGGGCCATGGCGGCGCCGCGGCGTTCGGCCGCGGCGATGGTGCGGGCCGGCGTGGGCCGCGGGACACCGAAGGGGGCGCTGTGAGACGACGTGAGGCAGACGACAGGGACCACGGCCCCGACCAGCCCAGGGCCAAGGAGCCGCTGACCGGCTCAAGGTCGACCCGCAAGGCCCGGCGTGTGGCGAGCCGGGCCAGTGGCCCCAGCCCTGATACGGGGGCGCCTGCGGATGTGCACCCACGGTCGGCGCGCGACACGGCGCCGACGATGACAACACCGTCGGACGAGGTGACGCCGTCGTCGGTGCGGCGCTTCGGGCATGTCCTGGTCGGCAACGCTCGCCGGGCTCGGCGTGGGTTCTACGCCCCGCGGGCGGTCGGGGCCCCGACGACGACCCGGCAGGCCGAGGTCTTGAACACCGCGGTGATCGCGGCCCCGACGGGGGAGGAGGGGGTGCTGATCGGGCGGGACCGGCTGTCGCGGGCGATGGTCGCCCACGACGCGTTCACCGCCTACCAGCGGAAGAAGGTGTCCAGCCCGAACGTGCTGGCCATCGGGGTGGTCGGCAGCGGAAAGTCCAGCCTCCTGAAGACGGTGTACGTGGTCCGCCCGCTGATCCTGACGAAGCGCCGCGTGGTGGTGATCGACAAGAAGCCGCAGGGCGGTGAGGGCGAGTACGCCGAGCTCACCCGGCAGGTCTCCGGACGGGAACCGAACCGCTTCACCCTTGATGAGGACACGACTCGGATCAACGTCATGGACGGCACGGTCCTTGCCGGGGGCGGGCCCGCGGTGCAGAGCCAGCTCCTGGTGGCGATGGCCGAGCAGTCGAACAACGACCGGCCACTGAACACGTGGGAGCGGAAGGCGCTGCGGTGGGGGCAGCGCAACGTGCTCGCCGCCGCCGAGAACGGCCGTACGGGGCAGCTGGAGGACCTGCTGCCGTGGCTGTCACGGGCCGCGGACGCGATCCCGGACGCGCACCCGGTGAACCGGCAGCAGATGGAGGAGGCCGGCCTGACGGTGCGGTTCATGTTCGAACGGCTGCTGGGTGAGGAGCTGGGCCGGCTGTTCACCGGGGACACCTCCTCCTCGTTGCACCTGTCGGGCTCGCTGACGAGCTTCGACATCTCCCAGCTGCCCGACGACGGGCCCGCGGTGGCCATGGTGATGTCGGTGGCGCGGATGTGGCTGCTGGGCCGGCTGCGCGCCGACCGCGGGTGGGCCACGAACTTCGTCGTGGAGGAGGGCTGGGGTCTCGTCGACGGCCCTGGTGGGCGGATGGTGCAGGCCACGAGCAAGCTCGCCCGCGGTCTCGGGGTCTCCACGATCGCCGCCCTGCACCAGCCGGCGGACGTGCCGAAGGACTCCCCGGCCATGGCCCTGATTCGGGAGGCGCAGACGGTGCACCTGTTCCGGCAGAACCGGGTCCCGGACGAGGAGGCGTGCGTCCAGCTGTTCGGGCTCGACCCGGGCTCGCAGCACACCTTGCGGAACCTGACCGACGGGCACCACCTGCTGAAGATCGGGGCCCGCCCGGAGATCTACGTGGAGCACGTCCGCAGTGACTTCGAGATCGCCCTGACCGACACTGACCAGGCGATGACGCTGGGGCAGGGCCGATGACGCGGGGGCAGGGCCAGTGACGCTCGCGGCCCGCGGCGGGCGCAACAGGAACGGGAACGGGGAGGACCTGCTGGCCCACCCGGGGTACCCGATGTCGCCCGGACTGAAGACCGGGGCGACGATGCTGCTGCTGGCCGTGTGGCTGCCGGTGGCGTGGCACCTGACGCTGGTGGCCACCGCCGACGGGCTCGCCCTGACCGCGATCCGCACCACCGCGCAGGCGCTGCGCACGACTCGGCCCATCACCGGCCTGACGGAGGTCGACCCGGCGATCACCCCGCCCGGCACGGTCACGGTCCTCGTGGTGTGGGCGGTCCTCCTGCTCGGGGGGTTCGGGCTGCTGCTGTGGCAGGCGGCGCGGGCCGCGACGCGCGGCTCTAGGCGACGGACGCAACGCGGCCTGGCCACCAGTCGTCGTCCTGCGGCGGACCCGGTCGGCGACGGCGTGGTGTTCGCGCTCGACGAGGGTCGCCCGGTCCGCTCGAGGGTCGAGGACTCCGCCCTGGTGGTGGCCCCGAACCGGTCGGGCAAGACGACCGGGCTGGCGGCGGGTCTCGTGGTCGACGCCCCCGGTCCGGTCCTGGCCACGTCGACGAAGGCTGACCTGGTGCGGCTCTCGGCCGGCGCCCGCCGGAGCACGGGTCTCATCCTGGTGTTCGATCCCGACCAGGTGATGCGCTGGCCGGACAGGGCGCGCTGGGACGTCGTGGCCGGGTGCGGCGACGTCCGGGAGGCCACGGTGCGGGCCAAGGCGATGGTGACGGCCAAGCCGCTGGACGGCACCCGCAACGGCAACTTCTTCGCCGAGTCCGCCGAGATCGTCCTGCGGTGCCTGCTGCACGCCGCCGCCCTGGACGCCCAGACGATGCGGGAGGTGCTGAGCTGGGCGCGGGACTTCGACGACGAGGAGCCCTACGCCATCCTGCGCACCCACCCCGACGCGGCACCGGGCTGGGACAAGGACCTCGCCAAGTACGCCCGCGGCGCGGCGCCGGAGACGGTGTCCAGCCTGGAGATGAGCCTGGGCCTGGCGCTCAAGCCGCTGGCCGACCCGGCGGTGCTGGACCTGGTCTGCCCCGCACCGCCGGGGGAGGACCCGGGCCTGGTCATCGACCCGGCGGCGTTCGTCGCGTCCACCGACACGCTGTACGTCCTCGCGGAAGGCGGTTCGGACACCTCGAGCGCGCCGCTGGCCACGGCGCTGGTCGCCTCGGTCGACCGTGCCGCCCGCAAGGCCAGCCAGTACACCGCGACCGGCCGGCTGCCGGTGCCGTTGACGTTCGTCCTCGACGAGGCCGCCAATGTTGCCCCGATCCCGGGCCTGCCGGCGCTGATGACCGACGGCGGCGGCCGCGGGATCAGCGTGTGGACCATGGTCCAGACGTTCTCCCAGCTGCGGGCCCGGTGGGGCCGGGACGGGGCCGACACCCTGTGGGGGGCCGGCACCATCAAGGTGGTCCTGGGCGGGCTGAGCGAGGTCGAGGACCTCGACCGGCTGTCGCGGCTGGTGGGTGAGCGGCGGGTCCTGCGGGAGAGCGACACGGAGGGCGACCGGGACACCACCAGCTGGTCGACCGAGCGGGAGCGGATCATGCCGCCGGAGGCGATCCGGGCTCTGCCGGTCGGTCAGGCCCTGCTGTTCTATCGCGCCCAGCCCGCGACGGTGGTGTCGCTGCGCTTTCACCGCGACCGGCCCGACGCCGAGGTCTTCGACCGCTCGCAGCGCTGGAGCCTGGACCAGGAGGGGCACGGGCCGTCATGACCAGCTCGACGAGACCAGGCATCACGGGACGAGGTGAGCGAGCGTGAGTGAGGCCGCGGTGCCTGAGTTCGACCCGGTGCTGATGGCCGGGGTGCTGGAGCAGCTCACCGACCAGGTCGAGGCCATGCAGACCATGCTGGAGGCTGTCGTGGCGCAGGTGGCCGGGGCACCGGCGGGCGAGGGCCGGTGGCTGTGGCGGGCCCTGAGCGGTGGGCAGGCCGCGGCCCTGCTGGACGAGTTGCGGGACTTCGTGGACTGGCTGGTGCGCCGCTACCAGCTCGGCTCGTGGCGCCACAGCCAGCTGCCGGGCTGCTGGTACGCCCACCCCGTGGCGGTGGAGGAGCTGACCGGGCTGATGCTCGCCCACCGCGCCGCGCACCCCGGTGGCCCGCAGGAACCCTCCGACGCCCCGGCGGCGTGGCACGAGCGGTGGCTGTGGCCCACGCTGCGCCGCCTGGACGAGCTCGGGATCTTCAAGGGCTGCGAACCGGGCCGTCACACCGACCGCGACCGTTCCCCCGAGCACCCGACCGACGACGGCTACGCCGCTGCCCGGCACGTTCTGGCGGCCACACCAGCCGCGACCGCCGACGACGACAACAGGGGCGACTCTGAGCATGACCCCGACGGCCCCGGCACGGACGAGGAGTCCGGCCGCCCCGGGCCAGGGGTGATGACGGACGGGCGGGTCGCCCAGCTCGTCGCCACAGGGTCGGCCCGCCGGCTCTTCCCTGACGACGAGGCCGGCCCGGTCCTTATCGACGGTCGCTGGTGGGCCATCCCCGCCGACACGACCACGGACGACACCACCGACGTGAGGTTTGTCGCTCTGGACGACGAGCGGGACACCGCGTTGCGGCGGATGGACGAGCGGCTGCAGCAGGCGAAGGACCCCCGATGACCGACCCCACGCCGCCGAGAGACCGCGAGCCGACGGCCGTGGACTTGGGCCCCGTGGAAGGCCCGGCCGTCGCCGTCGCTGAACGGGCCCTGGTGGGCGCGCTGCTCTGGGACCCGGCCGCTGTGGCCGACGTGGCCTGGCTGCAGGTCGAGGACTTCTCCTCCCCGCAGTCCGTCGCCCTGTGGAGCCACCTCGTCCAGGAACACGAAACAGGCCCACGCAAGACTCCGCTGGACGCCGGTGCGGTGAGTGCGGCGCTGACCGCGACCGGGCAGTGGCACCGCGACCTCGTGTCACCGCTGGCGATCGCCACCGTGATGCACGAGGCCATCGACACCCCGGCCCACCGCGACTACGCCTCCATGGTGCTCGAGGCCTCGATCCGGCGACAGGTCCGCGGGCTCGGGGTCGTCGTCACCGACGCCGTCAACGCCGGCCCCACGGCCGTCACCCGGGCCGCGGCCACGGGCGTCGCGATCAGCACCGCCGCCCAGCAGCGCCTCGACCTCGCCGCCGGCCGCCGCGAGCAGGTCGACCCGGACCTGGAGGCCCTGTCCCGGGCCTGGGCCGGCCCCCACGGCCTGGAGGCGCGCCGTGCCGCGAGCAAGGCCCAGACCCGGGACGCCGCCCAGGAGGCAACCGCGGGCAGCCCCGACGGCGCCCTGCGCGGGGAGGCCGCCGAGCTCGCGGTGCTCGCCGCGACCGCCTACGACGCCCAGGTCCGGCCTGAACTCCTTGCCCGGTTCAGACCGCACGACTTCACCTCCCCGCAGCGACAGGCCACCCGGTCCGCGGTCGGCGCCCTCGCCGACACCGACCGACCCATAGATCCCGTGACGCTGACCTGGGAGCAGGCCCGTGCGGCCCGGGTTCATGGGCCGGGACTAACCTCGGCCGACCTGCGGGAGCTGCGGCAGTGGAGCGCGCTCGGGATGGCCGGCGCAGCGGGCATGGCGGCGCAGAGCGCCACCAGCCTGACCCGTCAGGCCACGACGGCCGTCGCGGCCGCCGCCACCGACCCGGCCGTGGACATCGAGACGGTGCTGGCCACCAGTGTCGCCGGCTACACCGCGATCGCCGGCGGCGTCGCCCGGGTAACCGGCCGCCCCGTCATCGACACCCTGGAGGAGCTGCGCGCTCGACTGTTGCAGCTGGGCCGGCGGCCGCGCGAGCCCTTGGGCCTCGCCCGGTCAGGTGAGCGTGTCGCGGCGTCCGTGGGCTCCGATGAGCTGGCCGCCCGACGAGCCGGCCCCTCAGGACCCCAGGCCACCGGCCCAGTTCTGTCGTGAGTCGGGGTGGGGGCGCATGAACGGGGTGGCGTGGGGTGGAGCCGTGGAACTGTGCATCTAATGCACGATTCCTGCGGCCACCAGGCCGTCCTGCACGAGACGCACGTGCCTACGCCGGCCCCCGTGGTCAGGTCCACGCCCGGTGACCTGCGCGGACGTGGCTACGCAGCCGACCGGGAGTTCTTGCATTAGATGCAACTCCCGGTACTTAAGCGCCGATAACGAAGATTATGTCAGCAGTGGGTCTCTCGCCAGGCGTTCCGTCTCCATGAACGCGCCAAGGCGATCTATTCGACGGCTGTGTGTAGCGCCTCCGCGAGGTCGGCCGCCTCTTCCGCCGACATGGAGACCACGAGACGTCCACCGCCTTCCATCGGCACCTTGACCAGGATCGCGCGCCCTTCGCGCGTCACCTCCGTCGGACCGGTTCCTGTGCGGGGCTTCATGGCAGCCATGGCGTGCTCCTGTCTGTTTGAGGTGGGGGTCTGGCTTGGACCCTCCGGTAGGCGGATGAGCGAGGTCGCCGTCCGTGGCCGTCACGTGCGGGCCGGACGCCGTGCGGCGGGTTCAGGCGGGTGGGACGACGTCAAGGTCCATGTAGCGGAGCATGAACCGGTCGAACTGGGGCACGGTGAACTTCGCGTACCCGTGACGTGGGGTGTAGAGCAGGCCCTTGTTGATGAGGCGGGCCCGGATCGGGGCCACCTGCTCGGAGGCCTTGCCGAGGACACCGGCGACGTCGGCGGCCTTGTGGGCCTCGGCCCCGAGGTGGGCCATCGCCCTCATGTAGCGCAGCTCTTCCGGCGACGAGCGCTGGACCCGGGTGCGGAAGAAGCTCTCGTCGAGTTCGGCGTCGACCACGTCGCCGGCGGCCTGGACGTCGGCACGGGTGATGGTCGGTCCCTCGGCGAGGTTCCACGCCGCGCGACCGTACTCCTGCAGGAAGTAGGGGTAGCCCTCGGTGTAGCGGAGGATCTCCTCGACCGCGTCGGGCTCGAGGTAGACGCCCTCGGCGCGGGCGGGCTCGACCAGTGCTTCGCGGGCGGCCGCCTCCGGCAGCTCCCCGATCAACGGGAACTTGAACAGCCGCTCGGCGTAGGACTTCGCCTCCCCGGCCAGTCCGGGCAGCTGCGGTAACCCGGCGCCGGCGAAGGACACCGGCAGCCGTCGCTGCACGGTGCGGTGCACCGCACCGATGAGCGCCTCCAGCTCGGCCCGGCCGAGGAACTGGATCTCGTCGAACAAGAAGATGACCCCGGACTCCCGTTCCTTGGCGGCTTCACCCACGGCTTCGAAGACGTCGGCGAGGTCCTCGGTCAGAATGCCGGTGTCGGCCTTGCCCCACCCCGGTTCCACGTCCAGACCGCCGGTGAGGGAGCCGTCCGGCTGCACCGTCAGGGAGAAGGACTTCAGCGTCGCCGCGGCCGCTCGTGCCCGCTCGCCCCATCGCGCCTTCGGTGAGACCTGCAGCAGGGCACGGCGGGCGAGGTTGGCCATCTGAGGTCCGAAGTCGGTGTTCTTCGACACCTCAGCGTCGATCGGGACCCAGCCCTCCTCCTCGGCGATGCGTCGGTACTCCCCCAGCAGGACTGTCTTGCCCACCCCGCGGAGCCCGGTCACCACGACCGACTGCTCGGTGTAGCCCGCGGCGAGTCGCTGCAGGAGGATGCGGAAGTCCTCAACCTCGGTCGCGCGCCCGGCGAAGTACCGAGGCGGGGCCCCGGCGTTCGGGGTGTAAGGGTTACGGGCACGATCCACCCGGCGACCTTAACGAACCAACGCGGCCTTAACAATCTGAGATAAACGTTGGACCGGGCGATAAGGCCACGTCCGCCGTCGGCCCTCGCGCTCGAGCTTCGTACGCGACTGTTCCTCCTCAGGCCTGCGGGCCGCGGGGTTCGTCGGCCCGGTAAGCCGGCGGCGCCGCGGCCGGGGTCCTGGACGGGGCCGGGAGCCGGTGGGTGGCGGCAGGTCTCGTGGCGGCCACGGCCCGCGTGGGTCGCGTCGCGGCCTGCGCGGCGTCCCACGCACGC
Source organism: Jannaschia sp. R86511 (assembly GCF_042466345.1). NCBI lineage: Bacteria > Pseudomonadati > Pseudomonadota > Alphaproteobacteria > Rhodobacterales > Roseobacteraceae > Jannaschia > Jannaschia sp. R86511. Next base: position 12,045 of record NZ_JAXHCD010000002.1, on the reverse strand, counting down.
TGCTGGTGGCCACGGCCGGTGGGCCGCGGCCCGAGGGAGCTGGTGGGGTCGGTGACGGCGAACTGGTCCCGATAGGCCAGCACCGCCCGCAGCGCCCGACGGGACGGCGCGCCGCCTGCATCGACGCTGGGCCCAGGCAGCCCGGGTAGTCCGGGCAACCAGGCCGGTGGCTGACGGCGGGCACGGTCCTCGAGGGCGTCGACCCGGTCTCGGATGGTACGGGCCCGTTCCTGCAGCCACGTCCCGGTGTCGTCGCTGCGGGCTGGGTCGGGAGCGACGACCCAGCTGGGCAGTCCGGCTGCATCGGCGTGGTCGGCGACCCGCCGTTCGGTGGCCCGGTCTCGTAGCCGCCAGGTGAGGACCTGGGCCAGGGAGTCCGCGGTGCCGGTCTCCCGTTGCGCGGCCGCCGCACGGAGCAGCTGGGCGGGGTCCGGCCCGGTCGGGTCACCGGCGTGACGTTCGGCGACGGCGGCCGCCAACGCCGGCCACGCCGGATCGGCCAGGACCCGCTGCCCGTCGTCGGCGCCCAGCCCGGCCAGCGCCGCCGCGCGCAGCCCCAGCCGCTGATCGACGTCCAGACCACGCGCGTGGTCGTACTCCGGGACGAGCCGGGCGAGGCTGGTGGCGTCCTCGAGCGCGTCACGGCCGGTCTCGGTGGCGGAGCGCTCGGCGCCCTCGCGGGCCAGGGCCCGCTCGAGGACCTCCCGGGCGCTGGACTCCGGACCGGGGGCGCGGTCAAGGTCCGGGTCCAGGACGGGCTCGGACACCGCGTACAGGTGATTGCCACTACGCCCTCGGGTCGCGGCGACGTACAGGCTCTCCCGGGTGGTGGTGTCGTCGACGAGGGCGTGGGCGATGTCCACGGTCATCCCCTGCGCCCGGTGCACGGTGCTCGCGTAGGCGAGCTCGACGGAGTCCGCGACGTAGCCCGCGGCCAAGGTGACCCGGCCCTGGTGGCCGGTGTGGACGACGTCGAGGGACCCGTCCTCACCGACGGCCGCGACGTCCCACACGTCGCCGTTCTTGACGAAGTCGCGCCCGCCGCGGGCGGTGGTGCGGCGGTCGTTGACGCGGGTCACGACCCGGTCCCCGACCGCGGCCCGGTTGCCGTCGTGCAGCTGGGCCGCGGCGCCGGTGTCGTCGACGTCGCCCGCGGCGATGCGGGCGAGACGGGCCCGGGCGGACAGGTCGGTGACTACGTCGCCGCGCCCGCTCATCATGACCGCGACGTGCCCGGCGCGGGTGTCGGCGGACCAGGCCTCGAACACCGCGTCCAGGCACGCGTCGAGGCTGCCGCCGTGCACCCGCCCGGCGCTCTCGTAGTGGTCCAGCGCGGCAGGGTTGCCGTCGCGCAGCTGCAAGCTGGCGGCAGCCTCGGCCGGGTCGAGGAAGCGGTGCACCTGGCTGAGGCGGGCGGCCCCGACCTCCTGGTCCAGAAGCCGCAGCGCTCCCCCGGATTCCACCGCGGCCAGTTGCTGCGGGTCCCCCAGTAGCCGGACCACGGCGCCGCGGCGTTCGGCGAGGTCGACGAGCCGGTCCAGGCGCAGCGTCCCGGCCATCCCGGCCTCGTCGACGAGCACGATGTCGCCGGCGCGGACGTCGACTGCGTCCTCGCCCTGGGTGGTGAGGGTGTGCAGGAGCTTGTGGAGGGTGTCGGCGGGCACGTCGAGCTCGGTGGCGAGGACCTCGGCGGCCTTCGCCGACGGGGCCAGCGCCACCACCCGGGACCCGGCGAGGGCCGCGGCGTCGACGAGGAGCCGCATCGACGTCGTCTTGCCTGTCCCGGCCGGGCCGATCCCGACGCCCAGGCGCCGCCCGCCGGTGGCGAAGGCCTCGGCCAAGGCGACCTGGCCCGCGTCCAGCGGCCGGCCGCTCTCGGCTTGGGCCAGGCGCACCGCCCGCGCGAACACCGCCGGGCTCACCGGCGACGGGGCCTCGCGGCCGGCGGCGGCCACCAGGCGCTGCTCCGCGGCCAGCACGGCGTGGGAGGAGTACCGCTGCGCGCCGTGGACGCGGAAGACGCTCTCGCCGTCCTCCCGCTGCAGCAGGCGTGGTCGGGCGTGTTCGGTGGGCGGCGCGGTGAGCGTCACGCTGTGCCGGTCCCTGGCCGCAAGCGTGACGGCGTCCACGAGCTGCCCCCGGTGGCCTGGGTCGACCGTGACCCCGCGCAGCTGGCGTTCTGCTTCGGCGTGCAGGTGCCAGCGGGTCCACGTGGCCCTCTCCTCCTGCACCGTGCCCACGACCGCAGCGGCAGCCGCGTCGACGTCGACGTCGACCAGCGACCCCTCCCCCACCCCCGGCTCTGCCGTAAGCACGGCGTTACTGATCCACGTCGCGACGTCCACGCCGGCGTCGCCGAGCTCGTCCGCGGCCGCAGCCATCCACTCCCGGCGTTGCTCGGCCAGCGACCGCATCGGCGCCTTGTCCTGCCGGGACTCCAGGGTCGCCTCCTGGGCCAGGCGGGCCTGGACCCCGCGGTCGGGCTCGTGCCCGTACGCCGCCCGGTAGGCGCCGAGCTTGGCCCGGTACACCTCCTCGATCACCGCACGGCGTCGACTGAACCGGCGCAGCAGACCGGCCGGGACACCCTCGATCTCGCGGACCGGCCGCTTGCCCGCCAGGCCTCCCGCCCGCTCGACGAACGTCACCCCAAGCCGGGCCCGCAGTTCGTCCTCCACCGCGGTGTTGTACGTCTCCGACGCGGACACCCCGAGCGCGAACAGCACCCGCCCGTCCAAGGACCGCCACCTCCCGTCGCGGCCGCGGACCTTCGTCGACACCGCGCAGTGGGTGTGCAGGTTCGGGTCGCCGCTGCGGGAGTCCCGGTGCTCGAAAGCAGCGATGATGAGCCCGTCGGTGTCGACCTGCGCCACTCCCCCGGCCCCGGTCCGGGTCCGGGCCGCGTGCCGCTCGACGTGGCCCAGCGCGCGGGTGACCGCGGCCTCGTGGGCGGCGCGTACCTCGCCTCGGACCCGGTCGTCGCCGAGGGCCCACAGCACCGACACCGACTTCACGGGCGTGAAGACCAGGTCGTAGCCGGCGACCGGCTGCCGCGGCCGCCGGGCTCGCTCCGCGACGTAGGCGCGCAGCTCGGCCTCGTCCGTCGGCGCCCGGCCGTGCCGTTCGGCGAAGCCAGCCTGGGCGACCCGGCCGTGGACCTGCTCCCGCTCCTCGTCGGTGAGCGCGGCCGAGCTCGAGCGGCCGAGCCGCGTGGCCTCGGCGGTGTAGGCGGCGCGCAGCTGCTCGTGCCAGTCCCCGTCACCGGGCGCGAACTGCGGGAACCGGCGTCCTAACCGAGCGTCACGGTGCGCCGCCGCGGCGGCCTTGGCGACGGTGTCGCCAGCGCGGACGTACAGCTCGGCCCGCTCGGCGATGATCCGCTCGGCATCCGGGTGCAGACCCTCCCCGAACAGGGCCCGCATCTGCGCCTCGGACACCTCCCCGGAGACCTCCAGCGCAGCCATCCCGGACCCCATCCACCGCCCGGGCGGGTTGCCCTCGGCGGTGTAGTACTCCGCCAGGTCCTCGCCCCGGGCCCGCTGCTGATCGGCCGAGGCCACCTGCCGGGTCAGGTAGGTGTACCCATCCCCAGCGTGCAGCACGTGGACCGTCATCACCGGGCCAGGGTCTCACGACCACACACTCGAAGTGCAAGAGGTGTGTACGGTCTAAGGGCGTGGCTGAATGAAGGTCATGATCATGGTCAGTAGGTATGCACTGCCGGGCATGTGGATCATGGACGGCATGTGGGAGTGGGAGTCGTCCTGTGGTGCTCGGTGCAGGTGCTCGCGCAGAAGGGGACCGGTGGTCGTGATGGCTGGAGCGCGGCAGGGTGAAGTGGCTCGTGCACGGGAGCGGGTTCGGCGTCGGCAGGCGGCGGTGCTGGCCCGATCAGTCCCCGTGACGCGTGGCCTCGAGTCCGCGGCGGACGGTGAGTCCATGCCGGGTGGGCCGACGGGTGGCGAGTCGGCTCAGCCGGTCGAGGAGGCTCCGGCGCGCGAGGTGGGCAGCGAACGGTGCTGGTGACGCAGCGTGCGCCGCGCGCGGGCTGCGGGGGTCGGGTGGGACCGCAGCAGCAGTCCCCCGGGGACCCAGATCATGACGCGGTTGCCCCAACCCTCCGCCTGGTCCAGTTGGGCCGCGATCGCGGCTGTGACCGGCTCGCTGGCCGCGGCGGCCCAGTCGTCGGCTGCGAACTCATGGCGGCGGTTCGAGGCCAGGATCAGGACCACGCCGACAAGGGCGACGACGCCGCCGATGACCAGGCCCTCCTCGGACGGGTCGCGGGTCACGACGCCGCCGATGGTCTCGCTGATGACGATCGCGGCGGCGAGCACCATGAGCAGGAGGAACGGCGCGTACACCCGTAGGGACAGTCGGTGGCTCAGGCTGACGTGGCCCAGCTCATGGGCCAGCGTCCAGCGCCATCGGTCCACGTTCGCGCCGGCGCCGGGCAGCACGACCCGGGCGGGTTCGTCCGGGTACCGCCCGAGGCGTGCGTGGCCGCCGCGGGCGGTCGGGTCGACCACCACGACCGGCCGCGGCTTCGGCGTGGGCTGTCCGGCCTCGGCCGCAGCCGCGCACAGCTGCTCCATCGCGACGGCCACCTCCACCGGGCTTGGTGGCGTGCCGCTCACGTCCGTCGGTCGTTGCCGTCGCCCACGGCGGCGGGTGCGGGGTGTCCCCGGACGACGTGGGTGCCGCGCGGTCACTGCTGCGGTCCGGCCACGCGGCGCTGCGCCCTCACCCGGTAGTGCTCGGCGCGGGTGCTGGTGGTGGCGCTCACCGGGTCGGCGACGACCGGGTGCGCCACGACGGTGGGGCTCTCCCTGCCATCAGGCCGGCCGGGCACAGTCAGCGTGGTGGGCACGGTGATGGCGTCGAGCATCTCGATCAGCGGTTTGAAGTTCCCGGCGTGTGCGGCCTGGCTGCGCTCGACGTTCTCCTGCGGGTGCACCCGACGCCAGTCCACCCGCCACCCGGCCCCCTCGGCCAGTTGCGACAGGTACGTCCGCAGGGTGCGTCCGTTGCCCTCCCGGAACGGGTGCGCGTAGTTGATCTGCACGCACAGGGTCGTGAGCCGCGGGACGACCTTCGCCTTCGAGCTACCGGCCGGCAGCGCCCGATCGCCTGCACCGAGCGCGGTGTCCAGCAGCGGGGCGATCGCGTCGTGCTCGGCGAAGACGTCCTCGCCCTTGGACATGTCGACCGTGCGCAGCTGCCCCGCCCACCCGTACACGTCCTGGAACAGGTGGGCGTGGACCGCCTTCAGGTGGTCCAGGTCGAACCGACCGACGATGGGGCGTTCCCGCAGCTGCACCATGCGCCACTCAACGAACTCGTCCTCGGTCTCCCGCAGCTCCACATGTGTGGTCGCGCCGACCAGGTTCCGCAGCACCCCGCCTGGCTGCAAGTAGCCGTCCCACCGGTCCTCCGGCGTGGCCCCGCTCACCCAGGCCGGCGGCGACTCACCCACCGCCCTGAGCCGGACGCTCAGCCAGGCGCTGAGCCAGCCGGCGTCGGATCTCCTCCCCCAGCTGGTCCACGTCGAAGTCACCAGCGACGTACCGCTCCTGCAGCGCCCTCGCCGCGGGGCTGGTCAGGCCGCCCTCGAGCACGGTGCTGTGCCGAGCCTCATCGACGAACGCACGCCGCCGCGCGACCCCATCGTCACCGTCAATCACGCCGTCCGGACCCATAGGACACCTACCTCCTGCCCACCGCGCTGCCTCCCGCTCAGGATCCCTCATCCTCCCCCACGAGGGCACTCGTCCACAGTGACGGCGGCTATGGCTCATCCGTCGTGTTGTTGGCGTCGCCCTCATTAGCTGGCCTGTCGGGTCGAGCGGCTTCGAGGGGTCGGAGCCGAACTCTGCGGTGTCGCCCGGCAGGATCGGTGATCGTCGCGTGCATCTCGGCGACCGGCCCGTCGGCGAACAGCGCGGTCACGGCCTGGTCCACGGCGGACGCCTCGCTCTGGGCCGCGTCAGCGTCGAGGATGATCTCGAGGGTCACCACCCACATGCCCCGCTCGACCCGGCGGGGCCCCGGCGGGGCCGGCGGTGTTGGCTCGGCCGCGTCGACCTGCGGCTCCTGCGGACGGACCACCAGGGTCCCCGGTACCTCACCCCCATCAGCCGCCGGTGCCGTCGCCGGGCTGTCGGACTGGAGCCTGACCGTGACGTCGTGGCCCGTCGTGTCGGCCAGGTGCTGCGCCGCACTCAGCGCGGCCTGCAGGCCCATGACTGACCCAGCCTCACGGGCCGCACCGGACGCCCCGGGTCGAGGCTTCAGCCCCTCCACGACCCATCGCAGTGGAGTCCAGCAGGGTGGTGTACGAGGCCAGCACGGTGACCGCGTCGTCGTAGACGAGGGCGCGGCCACCGCGTGATCCTTCGAGTGATCTCTCACAACCGACTCGAAGAGGAACCCGCGATGACCGCTCCGTCGATTATTGACCCTGCCCGCTTCCTGCACGAGCACCTCCAGCAAGCCAGCCCCAACCTGCTTCGCGACATGCTCACCACGTTCGTCAACACCCTGCTCAGCGCTGATGCGGACGCGGTCTGCGGTGCCGACTACGGCGTCCGCAGCCCTGAGCGCGTCAACTCACGCAACGGCTACCGGCACCGGGACTTCGACACCCGCGCCGGCACGATCGACGTCGCCATCCCCAAGCTGCGCGAGGGCTCGTACTTCCCGGACTGGCTGCTCGAGCGCCGCCGCCGCGCCGAGCGCGCCCTGACCTCGGTGGTCGCGACCTGCTACCTGCTCGGCGTCTCGACCAGGCGGATGGAGAAGCTCGTCGAGAGCCTCGGCATCACCCGGCTGTCCAAGAGCCAGGTCAGCGTCATGGCCGCCGAGCTGGACGAGCAGGTCGAGTCCTTCCGGACCCGCCCGCTGGACGCCGGCCCGTACACGTTCGTCGCCGCCGACGCGCTGGTGATGAAGGTCCGCGAGGGCGGCCGCGTGGTCAACGTCCACGCCCTGCTGGCCACGGGCGTCAACGCTGACGGCCACCGAGAGATCCTCGGCCTGCAGGTCAGCTCCGCCGAAGACGGCGCCGGCTGGCTCGGGTTCTTCCGCGACCTCGTCGCCCGCGGCCTCACCGGCGTCCGCCTCGTCACCAGCGACGCCCACGCCGGCCTCGTCGCCGCGATCGGCGCGACCCTGCCCGGCGCGACCTGGCAGCGCTGCCGCACCCACTACGCCGCGAACCTCATGGCCGCCACGCCCAAGTCGTCCTGGGGTTGGGTCAAGGCGCTGCTGCACAGCGTCTACGACCAGCCCGACGCGACCGCGGTCCAGGCCCAGTTCGACCGGGTCCTGGACTCCCTGCACGACAAGCTCCCGCACGTCGCGGAGCACCTCGAGACCGCTCGCGCCGACGTCCTCGCCTTCACCGCGTTCCCCAAGGAGATCTGGCGGCAGATCTGGTCCAACAACCCCGCCGAACGCCTCAACCGAGAGATCCGCCGCCGCACCGACGTGGTCGGCATCTTCCCCGACCGCACCAGCCTCATCCGCCTCGTCGGGGCAGTCCTCGCCGAGCAGCACGACGAGTGGACCGAAGGCCGCCGCTACCTCGGACTGGACGTCCTGGCCCGCTCCCGCGTCACCCTCGTCGACGGCGCCGCTGACGCGTCCCCGTCGACCCCCACCAAGGAGGTGAGCACCGAGCTGACCGCCCTCACCGCCTAACCCGAAGAAGGATCACGCAGCCCTGCTACACCACGCCCCGGGACTTGACCCCCATCGCCCACGCGTCGGCACAGCCATCACCCTACGAACGGGTCCATCTGAGAGCGTTCCAGCCACAACCTGGACGGTGCCCTGGCAGCTCAGCTCAACCGGGACCGGCAACGCGGCGCTCCAGCTCGCGGACTCGGTCGGCATGGTCCCGGACTCCTGGCCATGGCGGTCATGAAGCCGTGCCGCAGGGGATCCTCTGCCGGACTGCGCGGCCAGAGGCCCTCGGAGCCGGATTCTGCGTCGATAGCCCGCCGCGAGGGCTCGCGGTGTCAGTGAGGGGTCGGCTACCAGGACCGCCGAGAGGGCCCGCCCAGTTCGATCGGGTCAGTCGCTCAGCAGCGCCTTTGCCAGGGCGGCCGGGATCTCAAGGCGTGGGGCCTTCTCGAAGCGTTCCTGCATACGCGTCGCGACGAGTCTTTCCTCGGTCCCCTCATGACAGTCACAGTCCAGCCACTCAGCTGCCTGGTAGGCGTCGCCGATCAGGCCTCCCGGGTAGTCATGAGACTCGGCTAGTGCTGCGAGTGAGCGGGCAACGGGGTAGTCGAGCAGGGCGAGGAGTCGGGCTACCACCTCGGCCGCCGCGTCCACCGTCATGACCGGCGCATCGATCTCCTCGAGGACAAGAGGCACCAACGGATCGATGTGCCACGCACTGTCTGTGGCGCTCAGCGCCGCCAGTGCCGCGGTGTGTTCGCCACCGTCGGCTTCCACGAGCAGGTGCGCCGCCACCATCGGCCAGCGCGGTGTCGTGACGACTCCCAGCCGGTGGGCCGCCGCGACGGCCAGCACTGCATCTCCTGCGCCCACGAGTGCGACCTTGCCGACGGGTCGTGATTCGTACTTCAGGCGAGTGCTCTCACGACCCGCTGACACCGGCCCCCGGATGAGGATCGTCGACCGGGACACAGGCGTGCCGCAGCGCTCATTCCCGTAAGCCAAGGATGTGATGAGTCTTCCCACGACGCCAAGGGAGTGGGCGAGAGCGGGTCAGGGACGCGACATCTTCACATGTCGTCAGCTGCCACAACGTGCGGGTTCAGTTGTTGGGCGAGGGTGCGGCCGAGCCAGGCACGGAAGCGGGTGTCCGACCAGCCGCGCTCGTGCACCAGGCGGTGGTGCAGGTCGGGTGAGGTGAGGACCCACAGGATGTCCGTTGCGTTTCCCGGCTCGACACCGAAGCGCTCGAGCTTCCTGCTGAAGATCTGCATGCCGGTGAGCCGCTCGCGGTCGATCGTGGCGACGAAGTCGCGCACGTCCGGGTCGCCTGCGTGTGCCGCGCCGAGCAGGGGGGTCATGAGGGGTCCCAGACGGGCCGAGATTCCGGCCGCGAGGTCGGCGTAGCGAGCCAGGGTGTCGTCCAGGGTGTCGGCGGCCAGCAGCGCCTGGTACTCGGGGCGTTCGACCATGGGCAGGTCGGCGTCGTCACCGGCGAGGGTGACGTCGTAGAGACGCTTGACGATCGCGCTCTTGGTGCCGAACGTGCGGTACACCGTCGGGACGGCGACACCGGCCCGCTCGGCGACCGCGGTGATCGTGGTCGCGGTGTAGCCCTTCTCCTGCAGCAGGGAGGCCATCGCGGCGAGGATGCGCTGGTGCGTCATCTGCACCTGGTCCCTGCGCAGGCTCGAGGTCATGGCCGCAGGCTAGAGGAGCGCTCGGTCGGGCGGTCTCCTGCCTGGCTCTGCGGGTGGCGGCCGGCAGCCGGGCCTGTGCGGCCGGCGAGCTCGAGGACGGCGCGGGCGACGTCGGCCGGGTTGTCCTCGTGGACCAGGTGCGACGCGTGGCCGACCACGACGTCTCGTGCACCCGGGACCAGCGCGGCCAGTCGCTGGTTGACGCGCCGCTGGAAGTGCGACGTGGACGCGCCGCGGATCAGCTGCGTGGGCACCGTGAGGGCTCGCGCCTGCGCGGGGGTGAACGCCGGCAGCCCGGGCCGCAGGAGCGCCGCGCGGTGCGGGGCCAGGTTGTCCAGCATCTGCTGTCGGCGTCCCGCCGTGACCCGCCGGTAGGCCTGCCTGCCGAGCACCCCTTCGCAGAAGGCGTCGAGTGCAGCCTCGTCGTCCCCCCGCTGGAAGGCCTTGACGGCCGGCGACATCGTGCGGGCGCCAAACTTGGCGAAGGCCAGCACGGCGTCAGGATCGGTGAGCAGCAGCCGCACCATGTCCGACACCCTCGGGGGCAGCGAGCCCACGAACATGGACACCACCGGTGGCTCCTCCAAGGAGAGGCTGGCGACGAGGTCCGGGCGGCGTGTGGCCACCAGCAGGCTGATGAACGCACCGGAGGAGCACCCCAGCAGGTGCACCGGACCCTCCGCCTGGGCCTCGATGAGGCTCACCAGGTCCTCGACGTGGACCTCGAGCGGATCGTCGGCGCCGGCGGGGATGGGTCGGTTGGGGTGGGCGTACCGGCGGCTGTAGTTGATCACGCGGAAGTTCTCGGCGAGGAGAGCCTCGATTGGCTCCCAGGAGCGGATGTCGCTGATGTTCGCGTGCACGAGGACGAGCGTTGGGCCGTGCCCGACCACTCGGCACTCGAGCCGTTCGTCGTTGACGAGGAGGGTTGTCATGCCAGTGACGATAGTGACACTCTTGCAATGTGTCTAGCACTGTATTTCCTACACTGAGCGTCACACACGCCCTCCGGCCTGACACCTCAGGCCGACGGGAGGAGGGTGTTGAGCATGGTGGCCACCCTCCTGCGGTAGGTGTCGAGGGACCAGTCGCGCTCGTCGTGCAGCTTGGCCCAGGTCTCAGGACTCGTGAGGACCCAGACGGTGTCGAGGGTCTCCTCATCGATCGAGCTCCCAAGCACCCGGGCCAGCCCGTCCGCCAGGTCTGCCCGGCGGATGCGGGTCCCTGCCGCCCGGAGTCACTCAGCGGAGCCGAGTGCGCGCGGATCTCGGCGTCCCCGGACCTGCTCAGTACCGCGTCCAGACCTGGCCCGCCGGCACCCGATCACGCTGACCACCGCGTGCGCCTGGCTCGCCGCGGTCGCCTGGGCGAGGTCGTCACGAGCTGGGACGCCGATTCCCCGACCGCCAAGGGCTTTCCCGAGGTCTACGCCCTCGCCCTGGCCCACGCCGGCCGCACGGACGAGGCCCGCAGGGCAGCGGGGGCCCCGACGCCCATCCGACACGACTACGCCTTCGACCTGAGCTGGGGCATCCGCGGCCTGCTAGCCGTCGCGGTCCAGGACCCGGCACGCGCCGAGACGGCGTACGACGCGCTCCTGCCGTTCCCCGACCGGCTCGCGGCCGCCGGCACCGCGGTGCTCGTGCTCGCGCCGACGGCCCAGATCCTCGGCGATCTCGCCGTGTACCGAGGTGACCCCGAGGCCGCCGTTCGCCACTACCGGCAAGCCGTCGACGTCGCGGCCCGCGCCGGCGCCGACCACTGGGTCCGACGCGCCACCCAGGCCGCGAGCGCGCTCGGTCCGACCTGAGCCGGAGCAGCCGACCTGCTGCTCCTGGGCCGACTCAGACGCTCGGTCCCCAGGCCGAGGTCCACACCTTGTGGTCGGTGCCCACGAGGAACAGCTCGACCGGTTCCGACGCGCCGTGCGGGACGACCACGGATGGCGTCCCGATGGCGACGCCGCCCGGGGCGGAGCGGTACCAGCCGCTCCACCCGTCGCCGGCCGGCCAGTAGTTGTGCCAGATGGCGCCGTCGTCGCCGCGCCCGTAGAGCTCGACGAGCCCGGGTTCCCGGCTGAGGGCGGCGATCCCGTCCCCAGGGTTGAGGGTCCCACCGACCGGGTGCCAGCCGGACCAGGCGCCGTCGGCGTCGATCCACCAGCTCGTCCAGACCTGGCGGTCGGTGCCGATGATGAACAGCTGGACCCGGTCGGGCGCCGACGACAGTGCGACCGGGCTACCGATGGTGACGCCGCCGGGAGCGGAGGGGAACCAGCCGCTCCATGCGCCCTGCTCGGTTGTGTAGAAGGTCTGCCAGATCCCGCCGTCGAGCCCACGCCCGTACAGCTCGACCATGCCGGGGCGCCGTGAGACGGCGGTCAACTGGTCGCCGGGGTGGAACTGCCCGCCGAGGTCGTGCCAGCCCGACCATGCGCCGTCCGCGTCGCTCCACCAGCAGTACCAGGCCTTGCGGTCGGTGCCGATGATGAACAGCTGCAGCACGTCCGGGGACGGCGACACGACGGTCGGGCTGCCGACGGTGAGCCCTCCGGTCGCGGTCGGGAACCAGCCGCTCCACGTCCCGGTGCCGGCGTCGCGGTACGTCTGCCAGACCCTGTCGTCGAGGCCACGGCCGAACAGCTCGACCTGGCCGGGGC